>NZ_CP136921.1:0-30000 GCF_033100095.1 Diaphorobacter limosus
ATCGGCCTGGTGCGCTCGCTGTCCATCGACCCCATCGTCGTGCGGCAGAACTGGCTCGATGCCTACGACTACACGACCGACAAAGGCGCGGTCGTGCTCAACGAGTACGCCCGCACTAATGACCCGTTCGCGCGCATCGGCAAGGAGTCGGTGACGGTGCAGATCACCAGCGTGACCCGCGCCAGCGACACGTCTTTCAACGTGCGCTGGACGGAGACGCGCTTCGTCAACGGGGCGCTGGATCGCACCGAACGCTGGAACGCGGTGATTTCCACGGTGCTGCAAGCCCCGCGCACCGAGCAACGCCTGCGCAAGAACCCCCTGGGCATCTACGTCAACGGCCTGTCGTGGAGCCGTGAACTGGAAGCGAACGAAGGAGCAAAACCATGAATGATCTTTTCCGTAAATCCGTCTTGCCGATCATGCTGCTTGCCCTTGCGGGCTGCGCCACGCAGGGCAAGCCGCCACCGTCCATCTCGCTCGATGAGCCGGTGCGGGCCCAGCCCCTGCCGGAGCCGCCCGCGCCCGTGGACGCTGTGGCCGTGCCGCAGGTGCTGCCGATGCCGGCGCAGTTGAAGCCGCTGGCCGATGGCGATGCCAAGGCAGTACCGGAACCCGCCGATGAAACCGTGCGCGTGACCCGCGCCAACGCCGAGGCGCGCATTGCGCCCACGCGCGAGGGCTACGTCAATGCGATCCAGGTGTGGCCTTTCACCGATGGCGCGCTTTACCAGATCTATGCGGCCGTGGGCCGTGTGACCGTGATCGCGCTCCAGCCGGGCGAGGAACTGGTGACGGTGGCGGCGGGCGATACGGTGCGCTGGATCGTGGGCGACACGTCCAGCGGTTCCGGCGCTGACTTGCGCGTGAGCGTGATGGTCAAGCCGATCCGCTCGGGTCTCAAGACCAATCTGGTCATCACCACCAGCCGGCGCACCTATCTACTGGAGCTGACCTCGACCGAGAAGACGTGGATGGCATCCGTGTCCTGGGAGTACCCGAAGGACAAGATGTTGGCCTTGCAGCGCCAGTCGCAGGCGGCCAGTGCCGCCGCGCCGGTCGATGCGGGCCTGTCGCTGGAGAAGATCCGCTTCCGCTACGCGGTCAGCGGCAGCAATCCGCCGTGGAAGCCGCTGCGTGCCTTCGATGATGGCGAGAAGGTCTATATCCAGTTCCCGCCGGGCATCGCGCAGGGCGAACTGCCGCCGCTGTTCGTCATCGGTGCGCAGGGCGACGGGCAACTGGTGAACTACCGCTTCCGCTCGCCGTACTACATCGTGGATCGCCTGTTCGGCGCGGCCGAGCTGCGCTTGGGCGGTGACAAGGGCGACGTGGTGCGGATCGAGCGCACAGACGGAATGCGGGGGAACTGACGATGAGCCAGGACGATTCCCCTGATCTTGCACCGCAAACGGGCAAGGTCGCGCCCGAGGCGGTGGCGCTGCGCGCCCAGCCGCACCCGGTCACGCGCCTGAACCGGCGCACCTTGGCCATGCTCACCGGCGGCCTGTCGGTCGCCGTGCTCGGGGCCACGATCTGGTCGTTGCAGCCGCATCGACGCGGTGCGGGCGAGCAGACCGAGCTGTACAACGTGGATCGCGTGTCGAAGTCCGAAGGGCTGGACGGCCTGCCGTCGGATTACTCCAAGCTGCCGAAGGTGCCGGAGCTGGGGCCGCCGCTGCCGGGCGACCTTGGCCCAGCCATCGTGAAGTCGCAGCAACCGATGGCGCCGACGTATGCGCCACCGGGCCACGACCCGGAGGATGCACAGCGCAAGGAGGCCGAAGCAGCCGCAGCTTCTTCGGTGTTCTTCCGCTCGGGCACTCCCGGCAAGGGCGCAGCGCCAGGCACGGCGCAAGTCGCTGCGACTGGCTCGGCATCAGGCTTGGCGGGCTTCGACCCGCTGGCCGCTGGCCCGGCCTCGACGGCGGCCCAGCCCGCCGACCCGACCGCCGTGCAGAACCGGCAAGACCAGAAAGAGGCGTTCCTGAAAGGCGGTTCTACGGAAACCCGTAATTCCGGCAATCTGCAAATGCCGTCCTCGCCGTACCAGGTCATGGCCGGGACGGTGATCGCCGGAGCATTGGTGACGGGCATCAAGTCGGATTTGCCGGGCGACGTGATCGCCACGGTGACGGAGCCGGTCTATGACACGGCCACGGGCAAGTTCCTGCTGATCCCGCAGGGCTCGCGCATCCTGGGCAAGTACAACAGCCAGGTGAGCTACGGGCAAAGCCGCGTGCAGGTGGTGTGGAACCGCATCATCCTGCCAGACACGTCGTCGCTGAAGCTCGACAACCTGGCAGGCACCGATCCTGCCGGCTACGCCGGCCTGGAGGATGGTGTCGATTGGCACTGGGATCGCGTCTTTGCCGGCGCGGCGCTGACCACGTTGCTGGGCGTGGGCGCCGAGTTGGCCGCGCCGCAGAACCGGCAGGACGGCAACCGGGTCATCATCGCCGGGCGCGACAGCCTGCAAGACAGCGTGAACCAGGTCGGCCAGGAGATGACCCGGCGCAACATGAACATTCAGCCGACCTTGACCGAGCGGCCGGGCCTGCCGGTACGGATCATCGTGAACCGTGACTTGGTTTTGCGACCGTACCAACCGATGTTTTTCCAGCGGGGAGCAATGCGATGAGCGCCGGTAGAAAGCTCCGTCTCGGCCCCTTGCCATCGAGCAGCAGCACAAAGCTGACCTTCGCCTGCCCAGCCAGTCTGAAAGCGGATCTTGATCGCTACGCCACCGTCCACTCGCAGGCGTATGGTGAAGCGGTTGATGCAGCGACGCTGATTCCGCACATGCTTGAAGCCTTCATGGCTGGGGATCGGGGATTTAAGAGAGGGGCGGGCGCCAAGTTGCCGCCTTCACGCGCTCCCGCAACCAGTCCACCTGCGGACTCGCTGCCGCGATAGCCCTTGAAGCACAAAACCCGCCATTGCTGACGGGTTTTGTTTGTTGGAGCCAGTTAGGCGTCCGGGGCTTCAATCATCATCGGGTAGTGCCGATCCTTGCGCGGTACCCTGGCGGCGGCTTCGAGGCGTGCCTCCATCGCGGCATTCACGACCGGGATGCCCTTGAGCGAAAACTTGAAGACACGACCAGCCGGCGCCGCTTTTGCAGGCGCTGCAGTCGGTTTGCGTTGCGTTTGTGTCTTGCTCATGGATGGCTCCCTTCGGAGACTTTTCTACTCGCATAGGTTATCAGCTTTTGCCAAGACGTGCTGTGCGGGCTCAGATCGAAGGCCATTCGGCGCTGCGTGCCGTGTTCCGCCCACCAGGCTTCATCCAGGGCGATGACGTCCTGCACGGTGGCGCAGTGGGCCAGGTGCGGGGTGTGTGCGGTTTCATCCGGCAGCAAGAGGGCATCGAAGCCGAACTTGGGCCAGACCTTGACACCGACATAGCGGGTGTTCCGGCCTTGGCCGTCCGCAGCGACCAGGGTGATGCGGCCCATCCCGGCCAGGTGTGCCGTGATGGCGCAGAGCGCAAAGGCGAGGGTGCCGAGGTGCGGCGGCGTTTGGTGCTCGCTGAGGTAGTAGTGGTCGATGTGCATGTCCTCGATGTAGAGGTCGATGGCATCGCCTTCGCGCTGGAACACGCCGAGGCGGTTCTTGTGCCGACTTTCGATCAGCCGGTGATTGATGATGGTGAAGTACAGCCCAGGCGGCGCGTCATCCAGGGAGATCGATTTTTCGGCCTGCTGGTGGACGCGGCTGCCGTCGAAGATCGAGAACAGGTGTGCGAACTCGACCGTGGAGAAGGTGCCGAACGGTAGCTCGAAGCAGTCCGCCGGCACCAGGTCTACGCCGTCCAGCCGTACCCCGGTGCCTGTCAGATAGGTGCGGACGATGGGACTGGCCAGCAGTTGCTGGTGCAACGTCGCCAAGTGGGTCAAATAGAAGTCGGAAGGGGGGAGTGGCACGAGTCTTGTTCAGTTTCACATGGCAGGAGAGGGTCACATGGGGGCCGCCTTGGACACTCGCTCCAGCATGCTCGGGCGTAGGTGTGTAGGTTGCCGGGGCGTGCCGCCGGAAGCCCTGGCGAGCGCCGTCCAAGTACGCTGCCACACACCGGGATATGCCTCAATTTGCGAGCCGTTTTCTTGGTGTAATTTTGGGGTAATCCCATCGCCAAACCATGCCAATCCACGCCCATGGTGCACTCCGGCGCATCGTGGCGTACGTGACATAAGTTGTTGTCGTTAAAGGGGAAAATGAAAAATTCGCCTTTCGACAAATCTTTCTAGCTTCACAATGGGCGTATGGGAAAAGTCGGCCTCGGCGGGGCGCGGCGCGGACGCGGGTTTGCCGGTCATCTGCTTGCGTAGTCCTTGGGAGCGGGGCGCGCGAATGCGGCGCCGGGTGTCTGAACTTAGTCGGGCTGGGGGCCGGCGCGACCGTCCTCCACCACGAAACGGGCCAGAGTGTACGCGTCGCTTTCCGCGTCCAGTGGGTTGCGCAGGGCGCGCAGCTGGGTCGTCCAGTGTTCTGGCGTGATGTCGCACAGGCCGTAGCCGCGCTCCTCGCTGCGCGCCAGCAGCACATGGGGGTTGCTGCGGCGCAGGGCGTCCAGCCTGTCCTGCGTGGTGCCGGCGCGCGAGCTGATCGAGGTGCCGCAGAACTCGCTGGCCAGGATGAGCCCTGCCTTGCCCGCCTCGGGCGGGGCCATCAGGTTGCAGACATAGTTCTGGTGGATGTCGCCACCCAGCACCACGGTGTTGCGCGGGGGCTGCTGCGCCAGGGCGTTCAGCAGGCGTGCACGTGCGGCCGGGTAGCCGTCCCAGCTGTCGGCGGGCAGCTGGCCCGAGGGGTAGTGGCGCGGCGAGAGCAGGGTCTGCTGCGCCAGCACGCTCCAGCGCGCGGCATGCTCGCGTCCATCCTGGGCCAGGCCCTGTTGCAGCCAGGCCTCCTGCTGCCAGCCGAGAAAGCTGCGCTGGGGGGCTGCCAGCTCGCTGCAGGCGCCCGGGTGCACGGAGCCGGCCGACCGGCTGCCGGGCGGGCGGCAGGCCTGCCGGTCGCGGTACTGGCGCGCATCCAGCATGTGCAGTCGGGCGAGCCGCCCCCAGGCCAGGCGCCGGTAGAGCTGCAGACCCTGAAAGCTGCTGGATACCAGGGCCGATGCGCGCAGCGGCATATGCTCGTAATAGGCCTGCCAGGCGGCGGCGCGCAGCGGTGGCCAGCGGGCGTCACCCAGGCCGTGGTTGCCGGCGTAGTCGTTCTGCACCTCATGGTCGTCCCAGGTCACCATCCAGGGCGCGCAGGCATGGGCGGCCTGCAGGTCGGGATCGCTCTTGTAGAGGGCGTAGCGCGCGCGGTAGTCGGCCAGGTTCTGCGGCAGCGGCAGGTCGTGCACGCGCGCCAGGCCGCTGGTGTCTTTGGGGCTGGGGTTCTCGTAGATGTAGTCACCCAGGAACAGCACCAGATCCGGCTCGTCGGCGCAGGCGTGGCGCCAGGCGGCGTAGTAACCGTTCTCCCAGCGCTGGCATGAGGCGTAGACCAGGCGCAGCCGCGGCGCCAGTGCATCGGCGGCTGGGGCCGTGCGCGTGCGGCCGGTGCGGCTCACGGCGTCGCCCAGCATGAAGCGGTAGTGGTACCAGCGGCCCGGCTGCAGGCCCGTCACCTCCACATGCACGCTGTGCGCCAGCTCGGGCAGGGCGGTGGCCTGGCCCTGCTGCACGATGCGCTGGAACTGCGCGTCGTCCGCGACTTCCCAGCGCACGCTGAGCGGGCCGGCCCAGGGGGCGCCGGCATCGGCCGGGTGCTCGGGCAGCAGGCGCGACCAGAGCACCACGCCATCGGGCTGGGGCTCGCCGCTGGCCACACCCAGGCCGAAGGGGTCGTGGCGCAGCGGCTGCCGGGCCCAGGCCCAGCGCGGCAGCTGCGTGGCCGTGGCAGCCCAGACCGCCTGTTGCAGCAGCCGGCGGCGGCTGGTGGCCTGGGAGTGCCTGGGCATGGAGCGTTTTGGGTGCCGCTCAGGCCGCCAGCACCCGGTTCTTGCCGGCGCGCTTGGCCAGGTACATGCCCTGGTCGGCGCGGCGTATGGCGTCGGCGTGATCGTCGCCCTCCAGCTGGGTCACGCCGGCGCTGAAGGTGATGAGCACGCGCTCTTTTTCCTTGAGAAAGTAGCGTTTGGTCAGCTCGCGCTGCAGGCGCTCCATGGCCTTGACGCCTTCGGTCAGCTCGGTGTCGGGCAGGATCAGCACGAACTCCTCACCGCCATAGCGCGCCAGCTGATCCTGGGGGCGCATGACCTCGCGTGTGACCAGCACCAGATGCTTGAGCGCGTCGTCCCCGGCCTCGTGGCCCAGCCGGTCATTGAGTGACTTGAAGTTGTCCAGATCCAGCAGGGCCAGGCACAGCGGCTTGCCCTGGCGGCGCGCGCGGGCGATTTCACGGCCTATGGCTTCGTCAAAGCCCTTGCGGTTCAGCGAGCCGGTGAGCGGGTCGTGGCGCGCCTGGATGCTGGCGCGATCGAGCTCCTGGCGCAGCAGATCCATCTCCTGGTGCGTGGTTTCGGCGCGTTCGCGCAAGTCCTGCAGTTCGGCGCGGGTCAGGCGGCTGTTCAAGGCCACCGCGCGCGTGGCCGCCATGACCTCCTCCAGCAAGGGCGTGATCTCCTTGAGCTCCGTGGCCTGGCTGATGCGCTCCGCACAGCGCTCCATCTGTTCGCTGTAGCTGCCGCTCGATTCATCCATCTGCGCCAGGCGCTCGATGAAGGTGGCCAGCAGCTCGCGCATCTGGCTCTGTGCCTGCATGCTGCGATCCTTGGCCTCGGACTGCTTGAAGATCACATCCTTCAGGCGCTGTTGCACGTCGTCGAGCTGGCGCAGCGTCAAGGGGGGAGTGGAGGCCGTCAGCAGCGCCTCAGCCTGGCCATGCAGCCAGGCGTCGTCGATGCTCAGGGCGGCGATGTTCTCGAACACCAGGCGCAGCAGGCCGAGCAGGCTCTGACGTATGGCGGCCTGGTCTTCTGCGGCAAACGACAGGCGGTAGCTGTAGTTGCTCAGCAACTGCTCCGCCGTTGTTACGGGGGGGGTGGGCTCGCGCAGAAAGGCAATGAGCTGCGCGGCAAGCTCATGGATGCGGGGGTCGTCTTCCCCCAGCGCCGGCAGGGCGTTCTCCACCATGCGCACCAGGTTCTGCGCCAGGCCATGGGGCAGGTGGTCGATGCTGGCGCTGTGTACGGGCGGCACGGGCGCTGGCGCCAGTCCCAACTTGGCGTAGCCCACGAGGACGTTCTGCAGCATGGACCAGTCCTGCTGCGCAATCGCCTTCTCCAGCAGTTCGGCCTGGCGCTTTTGCCCAGGTGTCTGGCAGGGCATGACGCGCAAGATCTGACGCAGCTGGGTGGCCGGAAACTGCGGCGCGGAACGCGTTCCTGCCACCTCTTCGTACAGGGCCCGGTAGTTGTCGGGCGATGGAGTCAGTCGGCGCGTGGCCAGCAGCTTCAGGGTTTCACGCGCGATGTCGGAGGGCGATTTGGCAAAGTCCATCTGCGAACGGGGGGGAGACACAAAGGGCCACAATTGTGACCGAGCGCCGCATATTTGAATAGCTGTGGTGCGCGTAGATGTCACCTCGGTTACCAATGCCAGCTTGCCAGGCAATGGAACGAACGGCCGGTCAGACCAATGGCTCGCCCACCGGGTCGTAGAACACGTCAGGGCCCTTTCCAGCGCCCACGGCCTGCACCACGCCGGCGTATTCCGAACCGGGTACAAACGGCAGGGGCGGCTTCATCTGGTGTTTGTGCTCCACTATCAGCAGATTGGGGAAGTTGAGGCTGGTGGCACGGATTTCCATCGGCACCTCGCGGGCCTGGGGGCGGGTGTGGGCAATTGAGTCCATTGCAGTGCCTCGACGTCGTTACGGTGGTTCAGGGCCAGGCGCGCATGGAAGACTCATGTCCTTTGGGTATTGGGGCGCATCATGGAGGGCGTGGCACTGCCCCGTCTGTCTTGGGTTCGAGCGTGCTGGACACCAGGGGCCTTCTACAATGCGTTGCATTCAGTCACATTGACCATGAAAATTCTCATTTCCAACGACGATGGCTACCAGGCGCCGGGGATCGTGGCGCTGCATGACGCCCTCAAGGCCATTGCCGACGTCGAGGTGGTGGCGCCGGAACACAACAACAGTGCCAAGTCGAACGCCTTGACGTTGCATTCGCCGCTGTACGTGCACCGGGCAGCCAACGGTTTTCGCTATGTGAACGGCACGCCGGCCGACTGCGTGCACATTGCGCTCACGGGCCTGCTGGGCTACCGGCCGGATCTGGTCGTCTCGGGCATCAACAACGGCGCCAACATGGGCGACGACACCATTTACTCCGGCACCGTGGGTGCAGCCATGGAGGGCTATCTGTTCGGTATTCCGTCGATTGCCTTGTCGCAGGTGGACAAGGGATGGGGCGAGATCGATTCCGCGGCGCGCAAGGCGTGCGAGATCGTGGAGCAGATGCAGCGGCACCATCTGGTGGGGCAGTCCCCATGGCTGCTCAATATCAACATTCCCAACATGCCTTTCGAGGCGCTGCGCTCCTTGCGCCTGTGCCGCCTGGGCCGGCGCCACGCGGCCGAGCGCGTCATAGAGCAGCAAAGTCCGCGCGGCGAACTGATGTACTGGATAGGCGGCGCCGGCGCCGCCAAGGATGCCGCCGAGGGCACCGACTTCCATGCCACGGCGCATGGCCATGTGTCCATGACCCCGTTGAAGGTGGATCTGACAGACCATGATGGCCTGGGCTACTGGGCCCAGACCGCTGCGCGCCTGGCTGTGCCAGGCTTGCCAGGCGGGGGGCTGTGATGCAGCGGCGTCCTGGGTTTCCCGCGCGCCTGGACAGGCCGCAGGCTGGGGCGATGACGCCCACGGTTCCGGCTGCGCGCTTGGCACGTGAGACTCAGCCACCCAAGCCGCAGGGTGTGGGGCTGGATTCCGCGGCGGTGCGCGCGCGCATGGTGCAGCGCCTGGCCGCGGCTGGTATCGCTGCGGCACCTGTGCTGCAGGCCATGGGGGCGGTGGAGCGGCATCGCTTCGTGGATACCGCCCTGGCGAACCAGGCCTATGAGGACACCAGCCTGCCCATCGGCCTGGGTCAGACCATCTCCAAGCCCAGCGTGGTGGCACGCATGATCGAGCTGCTGCTGGGCGCGGAATGTGCGCGTGCCGGCGCCCTGGGCCGGGTGCTGGAAATCGGCACCGGCTGCGGCTACCAGGCGGCCGTGCTGGCCCGGCTGGCGCGTGAGGTGTACACCATCGAGCGCCTGCGCGCGTTGCACGAAAAGGCGCGTGAACATCTGCGCCCGCTGCGCCTGGCCAATGTGCACCTGATCCTCGGTGACGGCATGCTGGGCTATGCAGCCGGCGCTCCCTATGCGGGCATCATTTCTGCGGCAGGCGGCGACAGCCTGCCCATGCAGTGGTGCGAGCAACTGGCCGTAGGTGGACGCCTCGTGGCGCCGATGGCGGGCGCCGATGGACGCCAGCTGTTGCTGGTTGTGGACAAAACCCTGCAGGGCTTGAAACAAAGCGTTCTCGAGGCCGTGCATTTCGTCCCCTTAAAATCTGGGGTTGCTTGAAGGAATTGCTTATGTTGGTATCGCGTGGTCTTGTGGCTTGGGGGATGGTGGCTCTGGCTGGCATGGGGCTGGTGGGTTGCGGCACTCCGGTGAACAAGGCTCCGGTGGTGGATCGTGGCACCTTTGCCAATGGCGGCGCTACGCCGCCTCCTGCCGCGCCCGAGGTCAAACCCCTGCCGGGGGCTGAGAACGCCGGCAAGCCGGGTTATTACACCGTCAAGCCAGGGGACACCCTGATTCGCATTGGCCTGGATAACGGGCAGAGCTGGAAAGACATCGCACGTTGGAACAATCTGGATAACGCCAACCTGATCGAGGTCGGCCAGGTGTTGCGCGTGGTTCCGCCAGGGGCGCCGAGTTCTGCGGTGGCATCCGACACGGGTGTCGTCACGCGGCCGGTCACGACGTCGCCCGTGGCGCCATCCTCGTCGGCCAGTGCGCCCAAGGTGGGGCCTCCGACCGCAGCGGCTTCCACTCCAGCGGCGCCGGTGGAGCCGATTGCTGCGCCCGCGCCGGCACCAGCGCCGGCACCCGCGCCGGCGCCCGCCGTGGCTGGTGGTGTGGACGACATGCATTTCATCTGGCCCTCGTCAGGCTCCCTGCTGGCGGGCTTTGACGAGGCGCGCAACAAGGGTTTCGATATTGCTGGCAAGGCGGGTGATCCGGTACTGGCCGCGGCCGATGGCCGCGTGGTGTATGCCGGCGCCGGCCTGCGTGGCTATGGCAACCTGGTGATCCTCAAGCACAACAACACCTTTCTCACGGCCTACGCGCACAACCAGACGCTGCTGGTGAAGGAAGACCAGAACGTGCGCCGGGGCCAGAAGATCGCCGAGATGGGCAGCACCGATGCCGACCGGGTGAAGCTGCACTTCGAGATCCGCCGCCAGGGCAAGCCGGTGGATCCGGCCCGCTACCTGCCAGCACGTTGAGCACGCCGGTGGCCGGCGACGGCTTGCAGTGGCCGGACGAGGAGTCCGAGCCGCAGGATTCAGGCGAAGCCTGCGCATCGGGGCAGGCCGATGCGGATCTGGAGCTGCGCCAAGTGGAGGTGTCTGCAGTGCAGCACCAGGCCCGGCTGGACAAGGCCTTGGCGGAGCTGGTTCCAGAGTTTTCCCGCAGCTATCTGCAGCAGTTGCTGTCCCAGGGGTGCGTACGCCTTAATGACCAGGTGGCGCACAAACCCGCGCACAAGGTCAGGGCCGGCGATCGCGTGGTGGTGGAGATGCGCCCAACGCAGCAAAGCCAGGCCTTCAAACCCGAGCAATTACCCCTGGACGTGGTGTACGAGGATGCCCATTTGCTGGTCGTCAACAAACCAGCCGGGCTGGTGGTGCATCCGGCGCCGGGCAACTGGAGTGGCACCTTGCTCAATGCCTTGCTCGGGCGCGATGCGCAGGCGCTGCAAGTGCCGCGCGCCGGCATAGTGCACCGGTTGGACAAGGACACCAGCGGCCTCATGGTGGTGGCGCGCAGCCGCCCGGTCATGGATGCGCTGGTGCGCATGATCGCGGCGCGCGAGGTCAGTCGCCAGTATCTGGCGCTGGCCTGGGGGCGGTGGGCGGGTGCGGCGCAGCGCGTTGTTCAGGCGCCCATTGGTCGAGACCCGCGCAATCGCCTGCGCATGGCGACGGTCGATCTGCAGCAGCACCCGGGCAAGCCGGCGCGCACCGACTTCGAGCTGCTGGTCGGCAACGATGAGGTGTGCCTGGTGCGCTGCACATTGCACACCGGGCGCACGCACCAGATCCGCGTGCACATGGCGTCCCTGCGCCACCCCCTGGTGGCCGACGGGCTGTACGGCGGCGCACTCGGGGGCGTTCTGCAGCGCCAGGCCTTGCATGCGTTTCGCCTGGCGTTCCAGCATCCCGTCACCGGACAGGCCATGGAGTTGCGCGCGCCGCTGCCAGCGGACATGCTGCAGGCCCTTGATTTCTGGGCTCTGGGCTACAATGGCGGCTGACGGCTGATCAGCCGCTGGTGCTGCCGGTTGCATACTGCGTACCGCATGTTGGCCCCATGATGGCGCGCTGCCACTTGCAGCACTTTCGCGCCGCAGATGTCCTCCAATCCCAGGCAACCACTCCGCTGCGGAGTACGGAAGCCCTCATCGGAACTGCTGAAGCATGAATTCGGTGGATGCCAAACGGGTTCTTGAAACCGCGTTGATCTGCGCCCCGCAGCCCGTGACCGTGCGCGAATTGCGTACCCTGTTCGACGATGCGCTGGGCTCGGATACGGTGAAGATGCTGTTGCTGCAGTTGCAGCAGGATTGGGCCTTGCGCGGGGTGGAGTTGGTACAGGTGGCGACGGGGTGGCGTTTTCAAAGCCGCCCCGAAATGCGCGAGTACCTGGATCGACTGCACCCGGAAAAACCCCCGCGCTATACCCGGGCCACGCTGGAGACCCTGGCCATCATCGCCTACCGCCAGCCGGTGACGCGCGGCGATATCGAGGACATACGCGGCGTGACCGTGAACAGCCTGATCATCAAGCAGCTGGAGGACAGGGGCTGGGTCGAGGTCATAGGCCATCGCGAGACAGTTGGGCGCCCGGCATTGTTCGCCACTACGCGGCAGTTTCTGGACGATCTGGGTCTGCAGTCGCTGGATCAGTTGCCCACGCTGGACGACCCCGGCGTTCAGGCCACGGTATTTGAAGCGCTGGCCGATGCCCCCGAGGTGCAGCGGCCAGACAAGTTGGAGATGAAAGTGGCCCTGGATATTGCTGAAACGCCAGCCCAGGGTGATGCGGACATGGCAGACGCCCCCGTCGAGTCCGGTGGTGTGGAAAACGAGGAAGCAGACGATGGCGTCACAGGAACATGATATGAATGACACGCACAAGGATCTGGATGCCGCGCAGCCGGCTGCCCAGGCGCCGGCCGGCTCCGTTGACGAGCCCAGGGCGCGCCGGCCGCGCCAGCGCAAACCGGGCCAGATCGCAGATTCAGCCTCATTCGCGCAGCAGCCCATGGCGCAGCAGGCCGAAGAACCAGGCCAGAAACCGCAACGCGACTCCCGTGGCCCGCAGGGCAGGCGGGGCGGCAAGTCTTCTGCCGATCGCGAAGGCTATCGGTTTGCCGACGTGGTCTCGGGCCAGCTCGACCAGGATGAGACTGACACCGAGGTGGCACCCGCCAAACGCGTGCTGCTGCCCCAGCCGGAGACGCCCAAGTTGCACAAGGTGCTGGCCCAGGCCGGCATGGGTTCGCGCCTGGAGATGGAACAGCTCATTCTTGAAGGGCGTATCTCGGTGAACAACGAGCCCGCCCATGTCGGCCAGCGCGTGCAGTTTGGCGATCAGATCAAGGTCAATGGCAAACCCATCCGTTTTCGTATTGCGCCGCCACCGACGCGCGTGATTGCCTATCACAAGCCGGCCGGGGAAATCGTGACGCACGATGACCCGCAGAACCGCCCCACGGTGTTCCGCAAGCTGCCGCGGCTGGTGCAGGGCAAATGGCAGTCGGTTGGGCGGCTGGATTTGAACACCGAAGGCCTGCTGCTGTTCACCAGCTCGGGGGAACTGGCCAACAGGCTCATGCACCCGCGCTTTGGCCTGGAGCGGGAGTACGCGGTGCGCGTGCTGGGCGCTTTGAGCGACGAGGAAAAGCAGCGCCTGCTCGATGGTGTGCAGCTCGAGGACGGCATGGCGGCCTTTGGCTCCATTGACGAGGGCGGGGGCGAGGGCGCCAATTGCTGGTATCGCGTGACGATTTCGGAGGGGCGCAACCGCGAGGTCAGGCGCATGTTGGAGGCCGTGGGGCATGCGGTCAGCCGGTTGATCCGCATACGCTACGGCGCCATGCTGCTGCCGCGCGGCTTGAAGCGCGGCGCCTGGATGGAGCTCGACGAGCACGACATCCAGGCCCTGATGCAGGCTGCTGGCGCACCGCTCGATGGTGCCGGTGCAGGTCGGCAGCCGGGCGGGCAGGGCAACAACAACGCACGCCGTGGCGAGCGCAAGCCCATGGGCGGCAAGATGGCTGGTGGCGGTCGCAGCAAGAGCCTGGCGCGCGATGGGCGATCCACCGGCAATGCCCAGCCCGACCCGATGAAAACCTCGGTCGGCTATATCGGCGCCGACAGTTTCCTGCGCCAGCGTCAGCAGCAACGCAGCGGTGGCGGCGCGCGCCGCGGCCGCCGATAGGGAATTGGCGAAAAGTTAGAATGTGCGGTTTTGCCTACATGGCAAAAAAACCGCAACACCCTACTCAAGGAAATCATATGGCTATCGAACGCACCCTCTCCATCATCAAGCCCGACGCCGTCGCCAAGAACGTGATCGGCCAGATCTACGCACGCTTCGAGGCCGCCGGCCTGAAGATCGCGGCTGCCCGCATGATCCACCTGTCGCGCGCCGAGGCCGAGCAGTTCTACAGTGTGCACAAGGAGCGCCCCTTCTTCAAGGATCTGGTGGACTTCATGATTTCCGGCCCGGTGATGGTGCAGGTGCTCGAAGGCGAGAACGCCGTGCTGAAGAACCGTGAGCTGATGGGCGCCACCGACCCCAAGAAGGCTGATGCCGGCACCATCCGCGCCGATTTTGCCGACAGCATCGACGCCAACGCCGTGCACGGCTCCGATGCCGCCGAGACCGCTGCCGTCGAAGTGGCCTTCTTCTTCCCTGGCCTGAACGTTTACGCACGCTGATGCGGCGGCCGCGGGTGCCGTGCAGGCCTGACCAGGATCTGCAGGCGCCCGGGGCGCACTATGTGGGCGTGGACATCCGATATACGTTATGACCACGAACCTTCTGGACTTTGACCTGGATGCCATGGCCGCCTTTTGCGAGCGGCTGGGCGAGAAGCGCTTCCGGGCCACGCAACTGTTTCGCTGGATCCACCAGCGTGGTGCGCGCGATTTCGACCAGATGAGCGATCTGGCGAAATCCCTGCGCGAAAAACTCAAGGGCTGCGCCCATGTGACGGGCTTGCAGGCCATCAGTGAACATGTGTCGTCGGACGGCACGGTGAAGTGGCTGTTCGACGTGGGCGGCGGCAATGCCGTGGAGACGGTGTTCATCCCCGAAGACGACCGCGGCACGCTGTGCATCTCGTCGCAGGCGGGCTGTGCCGTGGGCTGCCGCTTCTGCTCGACGGGGCATCAGGGCTTCAGCCGCAACCTGACGTCGGGCGAAATCATTGCCCAGCTCTGGCATGCGGAGCATGTGCTGCGCCAGCGCCGCGGCGATGGCGAGCGCGTGATCTCCAACGTGGTGATGATGGGCATGGGCGAGCCGCTGCAGAACTACTCGGCACTGGTGCCGGCGCTGCGCATCATGCTGGACGATCATGGCTACGGACTGTCGCGCCGCCGCGTCACGGTGTCCACCTCGGGCGTGGTGCCGATGATGGATCGCTTGGGCGCGGACTGCCCAGTGGCCTTGGCCGTGTCGCTGCATGCGCCCAACGACGCGCTGCGCGACAACCTGGTGCCGCTCAATCGCAAATACCCGTTGCACGAGTTGCTGGCTGCCTGCATGCGCTACCTTGATCACGCGCCGCGTGACTTCATCACCTTTGAATACTGCATGCTCGATGGCGTGAACGACCAGCCAGAGCATGCGCGCGAGCTGATTGAACTGGTGGGCCGCAGGGCGGCCGATGGCGGCGTACCCTGCAAGTTCAACCTGATTCCCTTCAACCCGTTTCCCGCATCGGGCCTGCACCGCTCGCCCGCGGCGGCGGTGTCGGCTTTCGCCAGGCTGCTCAGCGACGCTGGCATCGTGACCACCGTGCGCAAGACGCGCGGCGACGATATCGATGCGGCCTGCGGCCAGCTGGCGGGTGATGTGAAGGACCGCACCCGCGTGCATGAACGCATGGCCAAGCTGCGGGTCATAGAAATCAAGCCTGTCCATTGAGGCTTGTCGTAACCGAGAGAGGCGATACATGAGGCTGTGGGGCGGGGGAGGAATTCGGCACGGGCTGCTGGCGGCCTGTTTGGCGGCGGGGGCCGCCGCGCTGGGCGGATGCGCGCATCAGGCGGGGCTTGACTCCGGTGTCGGCGCCGCCGAGCCGGTGCCTGCTTCCGGCGATACCGATGTGCGCCGGCGTGCCCGCATCCGGCTGGAGCTGGCCGCCAGCTACCTGCAGATGGGGCAGACCGGCGTAGCCCTCGAAGAGGTGCAGCAGGCGCTTGCCACCGACCCCAGCTATGCCGATGCCTACCACCTGCGCGGACTGGTCTACATGGCCCTGGCTGACCTGCAGGGTGCCGAAGACAGCCTCAAGCGCGCCCAGGCCATGCGGCCCAATGATCCGGACATCATGCACAACTACGGCTGGCTGCAATGCCAGCGCCAGCAGTACGCACAGGCGAACCAGCTGTTTGAGCGCGCCCTGGCCAGTCCCACCTATGCCTCGCGCAGCAAGACGCTGATGTCCCAGGGCTTGTGCTACCAAAGAGCAGGGCAGGTGGCCGAGGCCGAGAAGACGTTGCTGCGCGCCTATGAGATAGATGCCGGCAATCCGTTGGTCGGCTACCAGCTGGCGTCGATATTGCTGGCGCGCGACGAGCCCAAGCGGGCGCAGTTTTATATCCGCCGAGTGAACAACGGCGAGTTCTCCAATGCCGCGTCGCTGTGGCTGGGTGTGAAGGTGGAGCGCGCGCTTGGGGATTCCGTGGCGATGCGCCAATTGGGCGAGCAGCTGCACAAGCGCTTCCCCGATGCCAAGGAAACTTTGGCGTTTGAGAGAGGGGCATTTCATGAGTGAGTCGATCGGAGAGCACAACGCCGATCAATCCGTGCCAGCACCGGCACCGAACGCAGGCGGCGTGTCCGCCGGCACATGGCTGCGGCAGGTGCGCGAGTCGGCCGGCTTGCACATCGATGTGCTGGCCGGCGCCCTGAAGGTGCCGGTGGCCAAGCTCCAGGCGCTGGAAGCCGATGACTACGCGGCCTTTCCCGATGCCGTTTTCATGCGTGCGCTGGCATCGAGCATGTGCCGCGCGCTGAAGGTGGACGCTGCTCCGGTGCTGGCGCTCCTGCCGCAGGGCGCGCCCATCCATCTGCCGCCGGACAGGGCCATCAACGCTTCATTCAAGGATTCTGGTCGCCGTTTGGGCAAGGGCGGCTCCATCGAGCGGCCCAAGTCACGCGCCATGGGCCTGGCTGTCGTGGCCTTGCTGCTGGGTGCGTTGGCGGTGGCCTTTCTGCCGCTGGGCGGCGATGGCAAGCAAGACCAGCCCGCGCTGGCCATGACGCCTGCACCGCAGGCGCCGGCCGCACCGGTGGTGGCGGCGCAAGAGCGCGAGGCGGTGGTGCCAGCTGCCGAGCCGACAGGCGCCGCGCCTGAGGCGCAGCCGGCCGACGGCACGCCCGTGGCACAGGAGCCGGCCGCTGCCGTGGCTACCGCTGCTGTGCAAGGCGCTCTGGTCATCCGCGCGCACAAGGAATCCTGGGTGCAGGTACGCGATGCCGGTGGGCGCGTGTTGTTGCAAAAGGCATTGGCTGCGGGCGAGAGCTACTCGGCCGAGGGCAGTCCGCCGTGGCGGGTGGTGATTGGCAGGGCCGACGCCACCGAGGTCATCGTGCGTGACCAGCCCATGGACCTGAAGGCCGTCTCGCGTGAGAACGTGGCCCGTTTCGAGGTGAAGTAAATGAATCCAACCGACGCACCCATTGCCATGGCTGCGCCCCTGGCGCGCCGTTCGCGCCAGGCAAGAATTGTCTGGGGCAGCAACGTGGTCACCGTGGGCGGCGACGCTCCCGTGCGTGTGCAGTCCATGACCAACACCGACACGGTGGACGCGATTGCCACGGCCATCCAGGTCAAGGAGCTGGCGCAGGCCGGCTCCGAGTTCGTGCGCATCACGGTGAACACGCCCGAGGCGGCGGCCGCCGTGCCCTATATTCGCGAGCAGCTCGACCGCATGGGCTGCGATGTGCCGCTGGTGGGTGACTTCCACTACAACGGCCACCGCCTGCTGACCGAGTTTCCGGATTGCGCCCAGGCGCTGTCCAAGTACCGCATCAATCCCGGCAACGTGGGCAAGGGCGACAAGCGCGACAGGCAGTTCGGCCAGATGATCGAGGCGGCCGTGCGCTGGGACAAGGCCGTGCGCATAGGCGTGAACTGGGGCAGCCTGGATCAGGAGCTGCTGGCCGGGCTGATGGACGTCAACGGCCGCCGTAGCCAGCCCTGGGACGCGCGCCAGGTCATGTACGAGGCGCTGATCACCTCGGCCATCGAGTCGGCGCGTCGCGCCGAAGAAATGGGCCTGCACGGCGAGCAGATCATCCTGTCATGCAAGGTCAGCGGCGTGCAGGATCTGATCGCCGTGTATCGTGAACTGGCGCGCCGCTGCGACTACGCCCTGCACCTGGGCCTGACCGAGGCCGGCATGGGTACCAAGGGGGTCGTGGCCTCGGCCACGGCCCTGTCCATCCTGCTGCAGGAGGGCATCGGCGACACGATTCGCGTGTCGCTCACGCCCCAGCCGGGCGAGGCGCGTACGCAAGAGGTGGTGGTCGCCGCCGAGATATTGCAGTCGCTGGGTCTGCGCGCCTTCGTGCCCAGCGTGACCGCCTGCCCCGGCTGCGGGCGCACCACCAGCACCACCTTCCAGGAGCTGGCCAAGCAGATCGACGACTACCTGCGCGCGCAGATGCCCGTGTGGCGCGAGCGCTATCCGGGTGTGGAAAAGCTCAAGGTCGCGGTCATGGGCTGCATCGTCAACGGCCCGGGCGAGAGCAAGCATGCCGACATCGGCATCAGCCTGCCTGGAACCGGCGAGGCACCCGCGGCCCCGGTGTTCATCGATGGCGAGAAAGCCATGACCCTGCGCGGCGAGAACATCGTGCGCGAGTTCCAGGACATCGTCGATGGCTACATCGACAAGCGCTTTGGATTGGGTGCGTAGGTATCAAAATAATAGCTGTCAGCGCTTGCCTATAAAGCGTTAGAGCCCGATTTCATTCAAATAATAGATTCACACAAGATGCAGAAGCTGGTTGCCATCAAGGGCATGAACGACATCCTGCCGCCCGATTCGGCGCGCTGGGAATGGCTGGAGGAGAAAGTGCGCTCGCTGATGGCGCGCTACGCCTACCGCAACATCCGCACCCCCATCGTCGAGCCCACGCCGCTGTTCGTGCGCGGCCTGGGTGAGGTCACTGACATCGTCGAGAAGGAGATGTATTCCTTCGAGGACCGCCTGAACGGCGAGCAGCTCACGCTGCGCCCCGAGGCCACCGCCGGCGTGGTGCGCGCCGTGGTCGAGCACAACATGCTGTACGACGGCGGCAAGCGCCTGTACTACATGGGCCCGATGTTCCGCCACGAGCGGCCACAGCGCGGGCGCTACCGCCAGTTCCACCAGATAGGCGCCGAGGCCCTGGGCTTTGGCGGCCCCGAGGTGGACGCCGAGATCATCCTGCTGGCGCACGCCCTGTGGGCCGAGTTGGGTTTGACCAATGTCCGCCTGGAGCTCAACAGCCTGGGCCAGCCCGACGAGCGCCGCGCCCACCGCGCCGCGCTGATTGCCTACCTGGAGCAGCACCAGGACGTGATGGACGAGGAGGCCAGGCGCCGCATGTACAGCAACCCGCTGCGCGTGCTCGATACCAAGAACCCGGCCATGCAGGACATGGTGAACGCCGCGCCGCGGCTCATCGACTTTCTGGGCGAGGCCTCGCTCAGGCACTTCGACACCGTCAAGGCCATCCTGGACGCCAACGGCGTCGCCTGGAGCATCAACCCGCGCCTGGTGCGCGGCATGGACTACTACAACCTCACGGTGTTCGAGTTCATCACCGAGCAGTTGGGCTCGCAGGGCACGATCTGCGGCGGCGGCCGCTACGACTACCTCATCGAGCAGATCGGTGGCAAGAGCGCCCCGGCCGTCGGCTGGGCCTTGGGCGTGGAGCGCGTGCTGGAGCTGCTCAAGGAGCAGGCGGCCCAGGCGCCGCAGCCCGCCGCTGACGCCTACGCCGTGGTGCCCGATGCGGCGGCCCTGCCCCAGGTCATGGTCTGCCTGCAACAATTGCGCGCCCTGGGCGTGGCGGTGCAAATGCACAGCCCGGCCAACTCCGCCGAAGGCATGGGCAGCATGAAGTCGCAATTCAAGAAAGCCGACGCCAGTGGCGCGCGCTTTGCTCTGATTTTTGGTAGTGATGAGCTGGCACGCGGCGCCGTAACAGTCAAACCCCTGCGCGACGGCGGCGAGCAGGTCGAGCGGCCCCTCGCCACCCCGGCCGACTGGGCTGCCAGCCTACAATCGCCGCGCTGAACGGAAACCCCAACATGGCAAACAACTTTGACCTGCAAGAACAAGAACAGCTCGAGGAGCTGAAGCATTTCTGGAACAAATGGGGCACGCCCATCACCTGGGCGCTGGTCGTCATCATGGGCAGCTTTGCCGCATGGAACGGCTACCGACTCTGGCAAGGCCGCCAGGCCCAGCAGGCCACCGCACTGGTGGAGGCCGTGGAACTGGCTGCGCAGACGGGCGACATGGCGCGCGTGGAGCAGGCCTTTGGTGACCTGCAGTCCGGCTATGGCGGCACCACCCAGGCCGGCCAGGCAGGCCTGCTGGCAGCCAAGGCCCTGGCCGACGCCGGCAAATGGGATGCGGCCAAGGGCGTGTTGACCTGGGTGGCCGAGAAATCCTCCGATGAGGGCTACGTGGCACTGGCCAGGCTGCGGCTGGCCGGGGTGCTGATGGAGCAGAAGGCCTATGACGCAGCGATGGCGCAACTGTCGGGCAGCATGCCGGCAGAGTTTGCCGGGGTCGTGGCAGATCGCAAGGGCGACGTGTTGGCACTGCTGGGCAAAAATCAGGAGGCGATCGCCGAGTACCGCCGTGCCTACCAGGCCTTTGGTGACAGCGTGGAATACCGTCGCCTGGTCGAAGCCAAGCTGAACGCTCTGGGCGCGCAGGCGCAGAACGTGGCCGTTGCCGCACCGGCCGGGAGCGCGCAGTGATCGCCGCGCGCAGAAACTTCCGCGTCTTGACGCTGACGCTCTCGCTGGCCGCGCTGCTGGGCGCGAGCGGTTGTTCGCTGTGGGGCGGGTCGCCCAAGCCCAAGCCGGCTGAATTGGGGCCGAATGTTCCCGTGCTCGGCGTACGCCAGGCCTGGACGGCCAAGATCGGTGCCATGGACGGCCTGGCGCTGGATGTCCATGTGAACGCCAACACGCTCACCCTGGCTGCCGCCAATGGTGAAGTGGCGGCCATCGACGCACGCACCGGTGGCGATGTCTGGCGCACCCAGCTGAACCTGCCGTTGGCCGCGGGCGTGGGCAGCGATGGCCGCTGGGCTGCCGTGGTTTCCCAGGGCGCGCAGCTCATCGTGCTCGATGGCGGGCGTGAAATCTGGCGCAAGCCACTGACGGCGCAGGCCTATACGGCGCCGCTGGTGGCGGGCAATCGGGTGTTTGTGCTGGCGGCCGATCGCTCCGTTTCGGCTTATGACGCGGCCACGGGCTACCGCCTGTGGGGCCAGCAGCGCCCGGGCGAGCCCTTGATACTGCGCCAGGCTGGCGTGCTGATGGCCGTGGGCGACACCCTGGTGGCGGGCCTTTCGGGGCGCCTGGTGGGCTTCAACCCTGACAACGGGGTGGTGCGCTGGGAGGCGCCCCTGGCCAGCCCGCGCGGTACCAATGATGTGGAGCGCCTGGTTGAAATCGTCGGCCACACCAGCCGCGTGGGTGACAACCTGTGTGCGCGCGCCTTCCAGGCCACAGTGGGCTGCATAGACGCGGCCCGCGGTGCGGTGCTTTGGACGCAGCCGGCCGGCGGCAGCGAGGGCCTGGACGGCGACGCCGAGATGCTGTTTGGCACCGAGAGCAATGGCACGGTCGTCGCCTGGCAGCGCGCCGATGGCAAGCGTGCCTGGACGTCCGAGCGGCTACAGTTTCGCAAGCTGACGGCGCCGCTGCTGCTGGGCCGTTCGGTCGTCATTGGCGACGACGCGGGCCTGGTGCATCTGCTGTCGCGTGCGGACGCGGCGCCGCTGAACCGCCTGGCCACGGATGGCTCGGGCATTGCCGCGGCGCCCGTGGCCGCCGGCGACACGCTGGTGGTGGTCACGCGCAAGGGCGGCGTCTATGGCTTTCGCCCCGACTGATTCAGATAGGACACTGGGATGAAACCGGTCATTGCCCTGGTGGGGCGGCCCAATGTGGGCAAATCCACCCTGTTCAACCGCATGACCAAGTCGCGCGACGCCATCGTGGCCGACTTTGCCGGCCTCACGCGCGACCGCCACTACGGCAATGGCCGCCAGGGCCAGCACGAATACATCGTCATCGACACGGGGGGCTTCGAGCCCGATGCCGGTAGCGGCATCTTCCGCGAGATGGCCAAGCAGACGCGCCAGGCCGTGGCAGAGGCCGATGTGGTGGTCTTCGTGGTGGATGTGCGCGGCGGCCTGTCGGCGCAGGATCATGACATTGCCAACTACCTGCGCCGCCTGGGCAAGCCGTGCGTGCTCGCCGGCAACAAAGCCGAGGGCATGCAGGACAGCCCCCATCTGGCCGAGTTCTATGAACTGGGCCTGGGCGAGGTGCATCCGGTGTCGGCCGCACATGGTCAGGGCGTGCGCAGTCTGGTCGAGCTGGCGCTCGAACCCCTGGCTCTGCCAGAGGTGGATGAGTGCGAAGCCGGCGCCGAGGCCACCGTCATACGCCTGGCCGTCGCCGGGCGCCCCAATGTCGGCAAATCCACGCTGATCAACACCTGGCTGGGCGAGGAGCGCCTGGTGGCCTTCGATCTGCCGGGCACGACGCGCGACGCCATCTCGGTGCCGTTCGAGCGCAATGGCCAGCGGTTCGAGCTGATCGATACTGCAGGCCTGCGCCGCAAGGGCAAGGTGTTCGAGGCCATCGAGAAGTTCTCCGTCGTCAAGACCCTGCAGGCCATCGAATCGGCCAACGTGGTGCTGCTGTTGCTTGATGCCACTCAGGGCGTGACGGATCAGGACGCGCATATCGCGGGCTATATCCTGGAAAGTGGCCGCGCCGTGGTGATTGCCGTGAACAAGTGGGACGCGGTGGACGACTATCAGCGCCAGCAGCTGGAGCGCTCCATTGAGTCGCGCCTGTCCTTCCTCAAGTTTGCCCCGCTGCATTTCATCTCCGCCATCAAGCGCCAGGGCATAGCGCCGCTGTGGACTTCCATCGCGCAGGCCTACAAGTCGGCCAACCGCAAGATGCCCACGCCGGTGCTCACGCGCCTGCTGCACGAAGCAGTGCAATTCCAGACCCCGAAGCGTGCCGGCGGCTTCCGTCCCAAGCTGCGCTATGCGCACCAGGGTGGCATGAATCCACCGGTGATCGTGATCCACGGCAATTCCCTGGAACATGTCTCGGATGCCTACAAGCGCTTTCTGGAGGGGCGTTTCCGCAAGGAGTTCGACCTGGTTGGCACACCGCTGCGCATAGAAATGAAAACCTCCAGCAATCCTTACACCGACAAGAACGGCGCCTGAGCCCTTGCGCTGCATATGGCAGCGCGGCTGTGGTAAGGTGCCGCTTTACAACAACATTTTTGAACACGGAGAATATCGTGAGCAATAAAGGTCAGCTTCTTCAAGACCCCTTCCTGAACGCACTGCGTCGCGAGCATGTGCCGGTGTCCATCTACCTGGTCAACGGTATCAAGCTGCAGGGGCAGATCGAGTCCTTCGATCAATATGTCGTGTTGTTGCGCAACACGGTCACGCAGATGGTCTACAAGCACGCTATCTCCACCATCGTGCCGGGGCGTGCCGTCAATTTCTCTACGGTAGAAACCGCCGAGGGCAGCAATCAGTAAGCCAGCAACGCAGCTTGAGGCATTGCCAGGGTCCAAGCGCTTCGCATGCAAGGATCCGCAGCCTTGAGTTCCAAGCCATCTTCCGATGCCCGCACCACGCCGGTCCTGTTGATCGGCGTGGATTTTGGTGCGCCGCATTTCGACGCCGACTTGCAGGAGCTGGGCTTGCTGGCACAGACCGCGGGCCTGAATCCGGTAGCTCGACTGACGTGCAAGCGCAAGGCGCCGGATGCAGCGCTCTTCGTCGGCAGCGGCAAGGCCGACGAGATTCGAACCCTGGCCCAGATGCATGGTGCCCAGGAAGTGTTGTTCGACCAGGCCCTGAGTCCGGCACAGCAGCGCAACTTGGAGCGCCATCTGCAGCTGCCGGTGAACGACCGCACCCTGCTGATCCTGGAGATTTTCGCCCAGCGTGCGCGTAGCCACGAGGGCAAGCTGCAGGTGGAGTTGGCGCGTCTGCAGTACCTCAGCACCCGGCTGGTGCGCCGCTGGTCCCACCTGGAGCGCCAGCAGGGCGGCATCGGCATGCGCGGCGGCCCGGGCGAGACGCAGATCGAGCTGGATAAGCGCATGATCGGCGACGCCATCAAGCGCACTCGCGAGCGTTTGCTCAAGGTCAAGCGCCAGCGCGCGACCCAGCGGCGCCAGCGCGAGCGCCGTGATACCTACAACATCTCCCTGGTTGGCTACACCAACGCGGGCAAGTCCACCTTATTCAATGCGTTGGTGAAGGCGCGCGCATACGCCGCCGACCAGCTGTTTGCCACGCTGGACACCACGACGCGGCAGCTGTACCTGGGCGAGGCGGCCGGCTCGGCATCCCTGTCGGATACGGTGGGTTTCATCCGTGATCTGCCCCACGGGTTGGTCGATGCCTTTCAGGCCACATTGCAGGAGGCGGTGGATGCCGATCTGCTGTTGCATGTGGTGGATGCGGCCAACCCTGACTACCCGGAGCAGATTGCCCAGGTGCAAATGGTGTTGGCGGAAATTGGCGCCTCGGACATTCCGCAGTTACTGGTATTCAACAAACTCGATGCCATGGCGCTCGAATCCAGGCCCAAGCAATTGCAGGACATGTACGCACTGGATGGGCGCAAGGTGCCGCGCATCTTCGTGAGCGCACGCCAGGGCGAAGGGGTGGCGGCATTGCGTGAACAGCTGGCGCAGGTGGTGGCATCCGCGGCCAGTCCCAACAGCATGTCCCCTGATCAGGCCACTGAATTGCCGAATCCCCATGTTTGATTGGGCACAATGCCGGTTGTTACAGATCTACAAAGAACCAGAGAACTTGCGCATGAATCTTCCTAACCGTGCCTCGCGCTGGGCATTGTTGCCCGAGCGCATCCGAGGGATGTTCAATCTCAACGATCCGCGCTGGGGCCGTGGTGACGACAAGGGCGAATCAGATGAGCGCCCCCAGCAGCCGGAACGCCCCAACAACGACAGGCCGCAGGGCGGCAGAGGGCGTGACCAGGGTCCAGGTGGGCAACCGCCGGACCTCGATGAACTATGGCGTGACCTCAATCGCAAGCTGAGCGGCTTATTTGGAGGCGGCTATGGCGGTGGCCGAGGGCGCATGCCAGGCGGCGGCAATGGCGGCGGTGGCTTGCAACCCGACATGAAGAACGCCGGGGTAGGCGTTGGTCTGATCGCGGCCATAGCCGTTTTGATCTGGCTGGGGACGGGCTTCTTCATCGTGCAGGAAGGCCAGCAGGCCGTGATCACGCAGTTCGGCAAGTACAAGAGCACGGTAAATGCCGGCTTCAACTGGCGCTTGCCTTATCCCATCCAGCGTCACGAGCTGGTGTTCGTGACCCAGATCCGTTCGGCTGACGTTGGGCGCGACACCATCATCAAGAGCACGGGTCTACGCGAATCGGCGATGCTGACAGAAGACGAGAACATCGTCGAAATCAAGTTTGCCGTTCAATACCGCTTGAATGATGCCAGGGCATGGCTGTTCGAGAGCCGTAACCCGGCTGATGCCGTGGTGCAGGTGGCGGAGACGGCGGTGCGTGAAGTCGTTGGCAAGATGAAGATGGACACTGCGCTGGCTGAAGAACGCGACCAGATTGCCCCGCGCGTGCGCAACCTGATGCAAAGCATTCTGGATCGCTACAAGATTGGCGTGGAAGTGGTGGGCATCAACCTGCAGCAGGGCGGCGTGCGTCCGCCGGAGCAGGTGCAGGCGGCGTTTGATGACGTGCTCAAGGCGGGTCAGGAGCGCGAGCGCGCAAAGAACGAGGCGCAGGCCTATGCCAATGACGTGATTCCGCGTGCAGTGGGTACGGCGTCGCGCCTGGGAGAAGAAGCCGCCGCTTACAAGGCGCGCATCGTGGCCCAGTCCCAGGGTGATGCGCAGCGTTTCGCTGCCGTGCTGACGGAGTACCAGAAAGCCCCCCAGGTAACACGCGACCGCATGTATATCGAATCCATGCAGCAGATCTACAGCAATGTCACCAAGGTGCTGGTGGAGTCGCGCCAGGGTTCCAATCTGCTGTATCTGCCTTTGGACAAGATCATGCAGGGTGTCTCGCAAACACTGCCAGCGGCAACTCCAGAGGCTCCGCCTGCCGGATCCACTGGCACTGCTGCACCCTCTCAATTTCCCAGCGACTCCCGTATCACGCGCGACCCCAACCGCTCGCGCGAACGTGAGTCTCGATAGGAGATCTGTGTGAACAGAATCGGATTTTTTGTTTCCAGCATCCTGGTGCTGCTGGGTTTGGCCAGCTCCATGATGTTCGTGGTCGATCAGCGTCAGTTTGGTGTGGTGTATGCACTGGGACAGATCAAGGAAGTGATCACCGAGCCTGGCCTGAACTTCAAGCTTCCGCCTCCATTCCAGAACGTGCGCTATATCGACAAGCGCTTGTTGACGCTGGACAGCTCGGACACCGAGTCCATGCTGACGGCGGAGAAGCAGCGCGTGGTGATCGACTGGTATGTGCGTTGGCGTATTTCCGATCCGCAGGAATACATCCGCAATGTCGGCCTGGATGAGAGTGCGGGCGCCATGCAGCTCAATCGTGTGGTGCGCAATGCCTTCCAGGAAGAGGTCAATCGTCGCACCGTGAGGGAGCTGCTATCGAGCAAGCGTGATGCCCTGATGGAAGACGTCAAGCGCGAGGTGCTGGAGGCCGTGCGTGGCGCCAAGCCATGGGGCGTGGATGTGGTGGACGTGCGTATCACGCGCGTGGACTATGTGGAAGCGATCACCGAGTCCGTGTACCGACGCATGGAGGCCGAGCGTAAGCGTGTGGCCAACGAGCTGCGCTCGACCGGCGCCGCCGAGGGCGAAAAAATCCGCGCCGACGCCGATCGCCAGCGGGAGATCGCCATCGCGAACGCCTACCGTGATGCGCAGAAGATCAAGGGTGAGGGCGACGCTGAAGCGGCGCGCCAGTACGCAGAGGCCTTTGGGCGTGATCCGCAGTTTGCTCAGTTCTATCGCAGCCTGGAGGCCTACAAGGCCAGCTTCAACCGCAAGAGCGACGTGGTGGTGCTTGATCCATCCTCCACCGATTTCTTCAAGGCGTTTCGTGGCGGCGCGGCACCCGGCACGTTAGCGGCTCCCGGCGCTGCACCCCGCAAGCCCTGAGCAGACTTTCATTGCGGCTCATGGACTGGGCAGACAGTTTTTGGATGGCTCTCGGGCTGGTGTTGGTGATCGAAGGGATTTTTCCCTTCGTTTCGCCCACTGGCTGGCGGCAAATGTTCACGCAGATTCTGCAATTGCGTGACGGGCAGATCCGGTTTTGTGCGCTGCTCAGCATGCTTGGCGGCGCTCTGGTTCTCCTGCTGTTGTCATAGTGGCAGCGGGTACGGGTGCTTACTGCGCGTGCCGGTAGAATCGTTCTTTTAACAGCCTTCCCCACTCCATGTCTGCCTGGGTCCTGCCGGATCACATTGCCGATGTATTGCCCTCCGAGGCGCGGCACATCGAAGAACTTCGTCGCGGGTTGCTCGATACCGCTCGCAGCTACGGCTACGAGTTGGTTATGCCGCCGCTGCTTGAGCATCTGGACTCGCTTTTGACCGGCACCGGCGAGGCGCTGGATCTGCAGACCTTCAAATTGGTGGATCAGCTCTCAGGTCGCTCGCTGGGGCTGCGCGCAGACACTACGCAGCAAGTGGCCCGCATCGACGCCCATTTGCTCAATCGCAAGGGCGTGACGAGGCTGTGCTACTGCGGCCCCGTGCTGCACACGCGTCCGGATCGGCCCCATGCCACACGCGAGCCCCTGCAGTTTGGTGCGGAGATATACGGTCACCCAGGCATGGAGGCAGATATCGAGGCCGTCCAGCTCTCGCTGGAATGCTTGCGCGGCGCACATGTGCAGGACGTGAGCGTCGATCTGGCCGACGTGCGTATCGTGCGCAGCCTGCTGGCGGGGGTTCCGGTGGGCTGGCAGACCCTGGGTCGCGTACATGGGGCGCTGGCGGCAAAAGACATCAGCGAGCTGACATCGCTGACCCGCGATTTTCCTGCCACCTCGCGCGAAGGACTCTTGGCACTGTTGCAGCTGTATGGTGATGTCGGTGTGTTGGATGAGGCAGAAATCGCCCTGAAATCCATAGCTGGCGTGCGCAACGTGCTATCGGATTTGAGGGTATTGGCGTCCAGCATCCAAGGTGCACGAGTGACCTTTGACCTGGCTGATCTGCGCGGCTATGCGTACTACAGTGGCGCCCGTTTTGCCATCTACACCCAGGGCGCAAGCGATGCGCTGGTGCGTGGTGGTCGCTATGACGAGGTGGGTGCGGTATTCGGTCGCAACCGCCCTGCAGCGGGTTTCAGCCTGGATATCAAGCAACTGGTCAGCGTCGTTTCGCCCCGTCCGCTCAAGGCAGCCATCCGCGCGCCTTGGGGGGAAGGGCAGGGGGCAAATGCAGCGATCGCATCCTTGCGCTCGCAAGGCGAGACTGTGGTGTGCATGCTGCCGGGGCATGGCAGCGAGGTGGATGAATTCCGCTGCGACCGTGAGCTGATCCGGGTTGGTGATCGCTGGGTTGTCCAGGCCATCTGATTTTTGATTTTTCCAGTATTTGAATCGGGTTTGACATGAAAACTAGCAAAGGACGCAACGTCGTCGTGGTCGGTACCCAGTGGGGTGACGAGGGCAAGGGCAAGCTCGTCGACTGGCTCACCGAAAGCGCACAGGGGGTGGTGCGCTTCCAAGGCGGCCACAACGCTGGCCATACATTGGTCATCAACGGGGTCAAGACGGCGTTGCACCTGATTCCCAGCGGCATCATGCGCCCAGGCGTGAAGTGCTACATCGGCAATGGCGTAGTGCTTTCCGCAGCCAAGCTGTTCGAGGAAATCGAGGGGCTGGAAAAGGCTGGCGTGGAGGTGCGGTCGCGCCTTCGTGTCAGCGAGGCTTGCCCGTTGATCCTGCCCTTCCATGTGGCCCTCGACGTGGCCCGCGAGGCAGCGCGTGAGCATGGTGGCGTCGAAAAAATCGGTACCACGGGGCGTGGCATTGGCCCGTCCTACGAGGACAAGATCGCGCGGCGTGCGCTGCGCGTGCAGGATCTGAAGTATCCGGAGCGGTTTGTCGCGAAGTTGCGCGAGTTGCTGGCCTTGCACAACCATGTGTTGAGCACCTTCCTGGGTTCCGGCAGTTTTCAGTTCAGCGATGCGCTCAGGCCATACATGAAAGACGGGCAGGTTCAGTTCGATCCGGTTTTCGCCGAGGCCATGCGCCATGCCGAGATGCTCAGGCCCATGATGGCGGACGTGTCGCGCGAGCTGAACGAAGCCCATGCAGCGGGTGCCAACCTGCTGTTCGAAGGTGCACAGGGCACACTGCTGGATGTCGATCACGGCACCTACCCCTACGTCACCTCCAGCAACTGTGTTGCGGGCAATGCCGCCGCGGGTTCGGGTGTCGGGCCCGGGATGCTGCATTACGTGCTTGGTATCACCAAAGCCTACTGCACACGGGTGGGAGGCGGCCCGTTCCCGACCGAGCTGGAATGGGAGAAGCCAGGCACGCCGGGCTATCACATGAGCACCGTGGGTGCCGAGAAGGGCGTTACCACCGGCCGCAGTCGCCGCTGCGGCTGGTTTGATGCCGCGCTGCTCAAGCGCAGTGCACAGGTCAACGGCCTGTCAGGGCTATGCATCACCAAGCTGGATGTGCTCGACGGCCTGGAAGACTTGATGTTGTGTGTCGGCTATGACCTCGACGGCGAACGCATCGACCTGCTTCCCATGGGGGCGGACGACATTACTCGCTGCAAGCCCATCTACGAAAAAATGCCAGGGTGGGCGGATTCGACGGTGGGCGTGACGAGCTATGACGCCTTGCCAGTCCAGGCGCGCAACTATCTGGAGCGTATTGAACAGGTGACGGGCGTGCCCATCGCGATGATTTCGACGAGCCCCGATCGGGATCACACCATTTTGGTGCAAAACCCCTACGCTGCCGGCTAGGAAGTTCACATTCAATCGGGCTATGACGCCCGTGAATAAAGCGACATGTGATATGAAAAGAGGAGCATTAAATGCTGACTGAAGACGGCAAACACCTTTACGTAAGCTACGACGAGTACCACAACCTGATCGAAAAGCTGGCGTTGAAAGTGCATCAGTCCGGCTGGGAGTTCGACACCATTTTGTGCCTCGCCCGGGGCGGCCTGCGT